>NZ_CBFHHZ010000002.1:0-47481 GCF_965655815.1 Prochlorococcus sp.
CTTTATGGATAGCTTAAATGAGTGATGAGGGTGAAGATAATAGGACTTTATTTCGGATAGGAGTTGCATTAAACGTGGTTATGTTACTGCTAATAATCCTCGTTGTAATCTGATGGACTACCAGTTAAATAATAGAATATACAAAGATATGCATTACTAGTTAGAACATAGATGTAGTAAGTAGGAGGAAATCATGAATCTAGTTATAGCAACCAGTTGCAACTAAAAATACTTCCCTAATCGAGGGAAAGGTTAGGTATTAGTCACCCGAGACACCCAAAAAGCTATTAACGACTTCTTACAAATTCTTTGAGATTGTAGTGGTAGAGTGGGTTTGAGGGATGCCCTCGACGGAATTTGAATCCATGACCTCTCCCTTACCAAGGGAGTGCTCTACCGCTGAGCTACAAGGGCTGAAAAAAAAGTGGGCCGGGTTGGATTTGAACCAACGTAGGCAGAGCCAGCGGATTTACAGTCCGCCCCCTTTAACCACTCGGGCACCGACCCCCACTATTTGAACTTATCAGTTAATGGTCACTTTGTGTGAAAATGTTTTGGTTTTTTTGTTTCTTTCTAGATAGCATTTAAAAGAAAAGACTTAATAGCTGATGAATATTTTATTGATAAATGGGCCAAACCTTAATTTGTTGGGTATTAGAGAACCTGAAATATATGGAAATAAAACCTTGAATGATATTGAAAAAGATTTAATCAAAGTTGCTAAGGGAAAAAGTATTAATCTTGAATGCTTTCAAAGTAATCATGAAGGTGAAATCGTTGATAAAATCCAATCCTCGGTAAGTACTATCCATGGAATCCTTATTAATGCCGGTGCTTTTACTCATACTTCAATTTCTATAAGAGATGCTTTAATTGGATCAAAAATCCCGTTTGTAGAACTACATATATCAAATATCTTTAGCAGGGAAGAATTTCGAAAAGAATCTTTTCTTACAGACAAAGCAATAGGAATAATTAGTGGATTTGGTATTACAAGTTATTTTCTTGCTCTTGAGGGAATAATTGAATTTTTAAGTAGTAATAAGTAAATGCTAGTAGATTTTAAAAGGCCCTCTTCTAATATTAAATATTTATCCTCATTATCCTCAGAAAGTTGGCTAGAGCTAGCTTTATCGAATCCAATAGAGATACTTATTGATCATGCTCATTGTGAAAGAAAAGCTGCTGGAGTTGCAATTCAATTAATGTTTAGATATCCATCTGAACCTGACCTGGCAGAAGTTTTGAGCCCCATAGCAAGGGAAGAGTTAGAGCACTTTGAAAAAATACTTTTTTTACTAAAGGATCTTGGTCATTCGCTTAAATCTCTTAAGCCTCCCCCATATGGAGCTGAATTGGCGAAATGTGTCAGAAAAGAGGAACCATATAGAATGTTAGATAGTTTCTTAATAGCAGGACTTATTGAAGCAAGAAGTCATGAAAGATTAAGTTTACTAGCCTTGAATTCTGAGCACAAATCTTTCAAGTTGCTTTATGAGTCTTTACTTGAAAGTGAAGCAAGACATTTTGGAATTTATTGGAAACTAGCTCAGACTAAATTCTCTAAAAATGAAACTAACAAAAGATTAGAGGAATTATCTAATATTGAATCGGAGATCTTATCCCAAACGTTTGCTTTGCCAAGAATTCATAGTTAATTGAATTTTGTTATTCATTCATATGGGAATTAGAAAAACTCTAAAAAATCTGCTTGGTTTTAAAAGTGATCTTGCATCATTAACAGTAGTTGGTGTTGGTCCTGGAGATAGTTCTTTACTAACTATTGCTGCAGTAGAGGCAATTAAAAAAGCAAAACTTATAGTTTTCCCAATTTCAAGTGATGATAGAAAGAGTGCATCTGCGGAAATAGTCAAAAAATATATCAAATTCAAGAAAAAAATTCCCATTATTTTTCCAATGGCAAGACAAGAATTTGATCCAGATCAAATCTGGTCTAGTGCTGTGGATATAATTGTTAAATCTGTTAGGAACAATAAATCTGTTGCTTTACTTTGTCTTGGAGATCCTTCACTGTATGCAAGTTCCTCAAATATTCTGAGAATAATAAATAATAATTATCCTGAAATAATCACAAGGACAATACCAGGGATATCATCTATCTCAGCAGCAGCTGCTTTAAGTAATTTTGATTTAGTAAAGAAAGGCGAGACTTTGATAGTAAAAGAATGTCCTTCTTCTAAATCGGAATTAATAACTCTAATAATTCAGACTAAAGCAAATAAAACAGTTTTAGTACTTATGAAAGTTGGGAAAAGATGGGGGTCAGTTAAAGAAGTTTTAAAAAAAGAGAAAATCATTAATAAAGCTTTAATCGCTTTAAATGTAGGGATGCCTGATCAAATTATCCAACATGCTTTAAAATATAATGTGGAGACAATGCCTTACTTTTCTTTAATTTTGATAAGACCTAATTAATGAATAAGGACAAATTTCTAAGTAATAATTTTAAATGGTCTATAAGTAGGCAAATATTGTCTCTAATACTTGAAGATAAAGTAAGTGATATTTTTGTATGTGAATTAGTATGGGAAAGACTTTTTTATATCAATGAACCTTCTATGAATGGATGGATTTCAAGTTCCTTAACTCCATCATATTGGTCAGAAAAATTTTCAAAAGCTCCTCAAATTATTTCAGAACGATCAGCTTCGGTTCATTTGACACGATCTATACCGAAAGATCACAAACAAAATTTAAAAAAAATTCTTAATTTTGAAGGGTATAAAATTAACGAACTTTATCCTAGAAGAACAAGAAGAGCAACTGCTGTCAATTGGCTGATCTATTGGTCTATTGACTCGAGTTCTTCTTTAGATGATTTTTCTAAGTTACCTAAAATATCTCCCCCATCTCCTAATCCAGCAAAAGGTCATTTTGGAGATCCTGAAATCAAATAAATACTCCTGGATAGAGTAAAAGATAGTATTGAGGGTATAGTTGTAATAGATCTAATTTTCTGAGGGGAATAATTGACTCTTCCATCAATAGCAATAATCGGAAGACCTAATGTTGGAAAGTCTACTTTGGTTAATAGGTTATGCCAAAGTAATGACGCAATTGTATTCGATAAACCTGGAGTTACTAGAGATAGAACTTATCAAAATGCTTCTTGGGGGGGGAGGGAATTTCAAGTTGTTGATACGGGAGGATTAGTTTTTGAAGATGATAGTGAATTCCTCCCCGAGATTCGTACTCAAGTATTTTTAGCATTAGAAGAGGCTTCTCTTGCTTTATTTGTAGTTGATGGAAATCAAGGTGTAACTGACGGTGATTTATCCATAGCAAAATGGCTGAGGAATTCAGCTTGTAAGACTATTGTTGCGGTAAATAAATGTGAATCTACATCCTTAGGAGTCTCTTTGGCCTCTGAGTTCTGGAAATTGGGTTTAGGTGAACCTTATCCTGTCTCTGCTATTCATGGCTCTGGAACGGGGGATCTATTAGACATTGTTATTGATGGATTCCCTAAAGATTTAAATGTTGAAGATAAAGAGGATAAAATAATGATGTCAATTATTGGGAGACCAAATGTTGGTAAATCCAGTTTGTTAAATGCTATTTGCGGAGAAAAAAGAGCAATAGTTAGTGATATAAGTGGGACTACAACTGATTCAATAGATACTCTTATTAAGAAAGATTCCCATCTATGGAAAATAGTGGATACAGCAGGAATAAGAAGAAAAAAAAATGTAAAATATGGAACTGAATTTTTTGGAATTAATAGAGCTTTTAAATCTATTGATAGAAGTGATGTTTGTGTCCTGGTTATAGATGCTATAGATGGAGTGACTGATCAAGATCAGAAATTGGCAGGGCGAATAGAAGAACAAGGTAGAGCATGTCTAATTGTAGTGAATAAATGGGATCTTGTAGAGAAAAATAATTCCACAATCTATCAAGTTGAAAAAGAACTTAGATCAAAATTATATTTTTTGCATTGGTCAAAAATGATTTTCATTTCAGCTTTGACTGGTCAAAGAGTTCAAAATATTTTTGAGCATGCTCTTAGTGCTGTAACACAGCATAGAAGGAGAGTTGCAACTTCAGTCGTTAATGAAGTTCTTAAGGAGGCTCTTGGATGGAAAAGTCCACCAACAAAGAGAAGTGGAAAACAAGGAAGACTTTACTATGGGACTCAAGTAAAAAACCAGCCTCCAACTTTTACTCTTTTTGTGAATGACCCTAAATTATTTGGTATTACATATAGAAGATATATTGAAAAACAAATAAGATTAAATCTTGGGTTTGAAGGGTCTCCAATAATTTTACTTTGGAGAGGAAAACAGCAAAGAGACCTAGAAAAAGAGACATCAAAAAAGAATATTAATATTATTCAAAAAGATTAATGAATATTCTCACTAAATTTCCTATTGGACAATATGTTGATGGTAATAGAAGTTGGTTAAGAATTATCGACAGTAGATTAAAGATAATTGCAGTATTTATTTTTCTAATTACTCCAATTTGGGCAGGCCCATTGTGGAGAATAAGTTTAGTTATTTGTTTGCTATTTATTACTTTTATCAGTTTGTTACCCTTTAGAGTTTGGTGGCGATCACTTCTCTTCCTTTTAGGCTTATCATTGATAATTGGATTACTATCAACAATAGCATTTTCTGATATTCAATCTCTTGATAGTTCTTTAAGAGATCCGAATGAATTGAACTTGATTCTAGAAAGTCAGGAAAGTTGGAATATTTTAGAAATTCCATCTAAGAAAATAGGATTTATAACTCTTGGGTCTTATAACTTATCTAGGAAAGCTTTCGAGTTAGGAATAAAAACTTCAACATTAATATTTACTGTTATTCATAGTGTGAATTTGATGCTCCTAACAACATTACAGGAGGATATAGTCTGGGCCTTAAGTTGGTTTATGATTCCTTTTAGAAAAGTTGGTTTGCCTATTGATAAATTGCTTTTCCAATTACTTTTAGCATTGCGCTTTATTCCTTTAGTTCAAGAAGAATTACAAAACATAATCAAATCAGTATCAGTTAGATCAATAAATCTTAGAAGTTTGGGTTTTAAGAAATCTATTAATGTTTTATTAACAATGGTTGAAAGACTTTTTTTAAATATATTCTTAAGAATTGATCAAGGGGCAGATTCGTTACTTTCTAAAAAAAAAATAACTATAAAAACTTATAGATATAAAGCTTTTGATAAAAAAAATTCCCTAACTTTTATTTTTAATTCATTATCTATTTGTTTTATATGCATAGCAATTTTTCTTAGAAAACAGTATGGTGCATTGTAAATAAATAATTTTTTAGTTTGAGTTCAGAGCGTTATTTAAATCACCCAACATTTGGAATGTTATATCAAGTCTCTCTAGGGATTGAGGGAAAAGATATTTATGTGACTTTGTATGCACAAAAAATGTTTTTTTTAGTAGAAGTTAGACAACGAGAAGTCTTTTTTGAAGTTATACCCTATTTAGATGCTCGAAATCAGTCTGAATTAAACTTGCAAAGAGCAAGAAGACAAGGATCAGAAGATTTCTCAAAATGGGATAATTTATTTAGACAAACTTTTTTATAAAATTTGGAAATTTCAAATTACTTGCAAATTAAAAAACAATTACCTCTTAATGTAAATTTACTGGCTGTGAGTAAGGGGTTTAGTAGTAAAGAAATCAAAATTATAAATAATCTAGGACAAAATGATTTTGGGGAAAGTAGATTTCAAGAAGCTATTGAGAAGAAAGTCTTATTAGATGATTTAAAAAATATAAAATGGCATTTCATTGGAAGAGTGCAGACTAATAAAATAAGAAAAATAGTCCAAAATTTTGAATATATTCATTCTGTAGACTCATATGAAAAATTGTTAAAGATTTCCAATGTTTCATTTGAAGAGAAGAGAAATCCAATAGTAATGTTACAAGTCAAATTAAGTGATGATCCAAATAAAGGAGGATTTAATCCTAAAGTATTGTTAGAAAAATGGGATCAGATTAAGGAATTTAAAAGTATCAAAATTAAAGGCCTAATGACTATCAACCCAAAGGGTTTGAGTTCAATAGAAAATATTAAACTATTTAAAAAATGCAGGTACCTAGCAGATTCCCTCAAACTTCAGGATTGTTCAATGGGAATGTCAGGAGACTGGGAGGAAGCGGTTAAAGCAGGATCTACTTGGTTACGGTTAGGATCAACAATTTTTGGTAACAGAACATATTAGTCAGCAATTAATTATATTTTATAAAAATCTTGTTTTTAAACTTGCAGTAAACTATAAGTAACGTTATTTAAGTATAGGTAGTTTATTCATTCATAAAAGATGGATATATTACTAAAGGTTTTTTGGCCTTAGTTATCAATTTCAAGAGGATTTAAAAGGTGTCACTTATTTCTCGATTAAAGGCAGTTGTTGCAGGGGATGATTATCTGGATGATGATTTTGATGAGTTGGATTATGCATCAGAGGATGAATTTAATGGTAATGATGATTTTAAACAAAATTATAAAAACTCGAATGCACTTTCAAATTCAAATCCATTTGAGTTTATGAATAATAATAGGACATCAAATGTGGTAGGAATGCCTGGCATTGCTAATTCATCTTCAGAGGTGAGCTTGATGGAGCCTAGAAGTTTTGATGAAATGCCTCAAGCAATACAGGCATTAAGAGAAAGAAAGACTGTAATTTTAAATTTGACTATGATGGATCCTGATCAAGCACAAAGAGCTGTTGATTTTGTTGCAGGAGGTACATATGCAATAGATGGTCATCAAGAAAGAGTTGGTGAAAGTATTTTTCTTTTTGCTCCTAGTTGTGTAAATGTAACTAGTTCTTTCCCAGAGGAGGCTTCTCCCTCAAATGTTTCAAGCAAAAAGACATCTCAATATAATTTTGAAACTAACACAACTCCAGAGCCAGCTTGGGGAGAATCTAAACTATCGGCTTACAATTAACTAATCTGTGACTAGTAAAATTGCAGTCATTGGGTTTGGAAATATTGCAAAAGCTATTATAACTCCACTATTTGATAAAAAATTACTAAATCCAAAGGATATATATTGTTTAGTAAATACAAAAAAAAGTTTAGAAAATATTAGAAAAAACTATAAATATGATATTAATATTTTTCAAGCAAACTCCAAAGGTTCGGAAATTATATGGGATTGCAAAGTTAAACTTCTCTCTGTAAAGCCTCAGCAACTTAAAAATATAATTGAATTAGAAAAAAATAAAAATAATTTGTTGGTTTCTATTTTAGCTGGTGTATCTTTAGAAAAACTTATAAAAAAATTTCCAAATCATAAATGCGTTAGGGTAGTGACTAATATTCCAATAACAATTGGTAAAGGTTTAACTGGAATTTCATGGGGAGATGAAATAACTGAAGATCAGAAGCAATTCATAAAAAGATTATTTGAAAATTCTAGTAAAATTTATGAATTTCCTGAAGATTTACTCGATATTTTTTTATCATTAACTTCTTCCGGGCCAGCTATAATTGCCTTGATTATTGAAGCTTTAAGTGACGGAGGTTTAAGCGGCGGATTGCAAAAAAGACTTTCTGAAGAACTTGTTGTAGAGATGATTTTAGGCACTGTTAGTTTAATAAAAGAAACTAATTTAACAACTGCTGAGCTTAAGAATATGGTAACTTCTCCTGGGGGCACCACCATATCAGCACTAAGGGTTTTAGAAAATAGGAGTTTAAGGTCTGCTCTTATAGAAGCAGTGGTTTCGGCCAGTAATCGTAGTAAAGAATTTCGTTAAGGGTTAGATATTTTTATAGTATTTAAGTAAAGTTTTTCCAGAGCTTCAATATTTTTTTTAATTGTATATCTTTCAATGACTCTTTCACGTCCTTTTTCCCCCAGAGCCTTTGTAAATGAAGGATGATCTATCAAAATTGGAATTATAGTTTTTAATTGAGTGACAACATTTTCAGTAGAGATCACAATGCCTGCTCCATTATCTAAAACCTCACCATCAGCTCCAGCATCAGTTGCAACACATGCCGTACCAGTGGACATTGCCTCTAAAAGTGATAAAGATAGTCCCTCTATTAAACTCGGTAAAAAAAACACCTCTGCGATTTGCATAATTGCTACTCTGGTTTCTAAATCAGTTTCTGATCCCCACCAAATTAATTTATCTTTTCCTAGGTTAGAAAAACTATTTTCCAGTGTAGGCTTCATTGGTCCGTCTCCAACAATTACTAGTTTGCAATTATTAGTTTTAGTTTGACGCCAGGATTTTAAAAGAGCCTCAATATTTTTTTCGTTAGCAATCCTTCCCATATATATAAATATTCTTCCTTCCCCTAGTTTACTTTTAACTAAATTATATTTTTTACTTTTTACTTTCACAGGTTGCCAAATACTTTCATCAACTCCATTTGGAATAATTATTTGCTTTTCTTTACTAACACCTAGGTTTTCTAAAAGTGTTTTTTGAGGTTCTGAAAAAACAATTATTTTATGAAATTTAGCGAGAGAGGGCGCATAAAGTTGATAAGTTAGTTGTTGAGTACTTGCAGTTAAGTTCCTATTATTTTTATCAAATGCAGGATGAAATGTCCCTACAAGTGGGAGGTTTATTTGTTTGCAAAGTTCAGGCAATCTAAAGTCGAGAGGAGATAAAGTTAGACTTGCATGAACTATATCTGGCTTTAATCTCTCTAATGAATGTCTTAGTTCTTTTTCTGCTCTTGGAGAAGGGATCGTATAAACTTGTGATTTAATTAAGTAAGGAAGACTGACCTCAGGATCGTTTGCTAAAAATAAGGGTTTAGATTCGTTTGCATTAGAGGGATTATCAAAATGTATAAAACTTACTTTATGGCCTCTCACTTTTAATTGTTCAGTAGTTAAATTTCCATAACTTACATTTCCACAAAAGGGAGATTTTTTACCTAACCAGGCAACATGAACCACATCAAATTAATCAACTATTTATAAAGTTAACAGTCAAAGTTACAATCATCGAGATCTTTTAATTTAATAACAATTTAACCCTTAATTATCTATAAAATTCTCTTAACATTTTTAGTGACGATAATTCTTTTTCTAATTGAGCAGAGATCCAATTTTCAACAATTGATAATATCTTAAGCCAAACTTTTTTAGGTCCTAATAATTCTCCATTTGATTTGATTGGTAATTCTGCGAAAAGAAGTCTTTGTAAAAGAGCAACTTCAGAAGCATTCACTTTTAAAACACTCTCTACATCTTCTACTGTAGAAAATCCCTCATTTGGTAAATAGGAACATTGCCAATCCCAGTTACCTAAGGGTGGAATAATAGGCTCGCCCGTTTTACAGCAAAAATTTACAGGAATATTTATCCCTCCAATTGCTAATAAATGAATTAAAGATTGAATACTCATTGAAAGCATTTTGAAGTCCTCTTCACTTTCAAGGTTATATCCATAAATTCGATCTAAATGAATAAGTACGCTAGACAAGTAATCTTTTTGCTTGTCGTTGTTTCCAACTAATAAAAAGGTTAATTCAGTTATTGCTTGGGCTGCAGCAAGACATTCAATATTTTTCCCCAATCCGTTGTAGCTTTTGAGAATTTTAATCTGACGAACAGACTTGAGACTTCTTTTTCCAAAGATCTGAAAACTTAAATATGTTAACGGAGTAGCTGCAGCAAGACTACTTTTTGGACGCCTGGCACCTGGAGCTGCAAGCCTAATAATACCTTGTTCATCTGTTAAAACAGTTATTAATCTTCCACTCTCACCTAGCGGACTAGCTTTAATACAGAGACCTTTTATTCTACTTTCGCCTGACATTTAAATAAGTCTAATTTCTTTAAAAATCTCATTAAAATTTGAAGTTCCAATACAATCTATACCTGAATCAAATAAATCAACAACTTGGGTTAGTGTTTTTATGCTTCCTACCACTTTTATAGAATTCTGGTTGCCAATAAATTTTAATATTTCAACTATATCAACTTTAGAAATAGCAGGTCCAAAACCATCTCCAAATTGAAAATTTGTTATTCCTAATTCAAGAGAAATTTCTATGGCTTTTTCGAAAAGTTCTTTATCTAATTTTGTTTTGTTTATGATTATAGTGACTGGTAATTCTGAAGCATTAATACTCTCAATTTCACTAGCAAAACTATTTAAATCATTTTTAGATAGTTTTAGAAAATTAGGAATGTACTCTATTCCGCTTGCACCATTATCTTTTGCATAGCAAACAAATTCATCAATAAAATCAAGTGGTAAATCAGCTAATGGATAAGAAATTAGAGTATTTATATTTACTTTATGATTGTTTAATGCATCTTTTATAGGACTTAAAAAGTTAAGAGATGTAGAAACATTTCTAATATTATATTTTTGAATTAAATCGCAGTTGGCATTTAATTCTTCCAAAGATAAATACGGATTAATTATTATTGCATGTATCTTTTCATTTAATTCGTAATCGATATTAAACATTTTTAGTATTATTTAGACTGGATTAATCCATAACCACCATGATTCCTTTTATAAATAACTTGTAATTCATTATTTACTTTATTTCTAAATACATAAAATTCATGATCAATAAAATCTAATTGTTTTCTAGCCTCTTCCAAAGAGGTAGGAATCATTTCAAAATATTTTTTTTTAATAGATGGTTCAGGTAATCTCACCTCTCTTTCCTCGTTGAATATATCTTTATCTATAGAAACTGATTCTTCAATTGCATTGGAATAAGAATTTTTATTCTTTACAAGATTATTATGTAATTTTTTATTATGCCTCTCTTTATATTTCCGTAGTTTTCTACAAAGTTTATTTGAAACCAAATCAATACTGGAATATAGATTTTCTGTTTTTTCTTCAGCTCTGATAATAGTTCCATTAGCAAAAATTGTAACTTCAGCTGTTTGGAATGAAACTCTTGGATTCTTTTCGATTGAAAGGTGTATATCTACTTCTTTAACGATATCCTTATAGTGATGCGTTGCCTTTTCTATTTTTGCCTCAGTATATTCTTTTAAAGGTCCTGTAAGTTCGAGATTCTTTCCATGGATTAAAATTTTCATAATAAATCTAAAAATATTTTCATATTTCCTAAATCTACATAACTATGATTAATAGAACATCAATAATTAAACAACCTGATAAAATTTCATTTTTTTATGATGTATATAAATTACAAAAAGAATATCAAGACTCATTAATTTCAGGTAAATCAAATATGAATTTCATTTGGTTAGGCGAGCATCAACTTTGCTATACAGTCGGAAGAGGTTCGAATATGGATAACTTGCTTTTCTCAGCAGATGAACAAGATGTATTTAAAATTGATAGAGGGGGTGAGGTTACATGCCATATGCCAGGACAGTTAGTTACTTATTTAGTTTTAGATTTGAGTAATTTAAATAAAGATTTAAATTGGTATTTAAGAAAAATTGAAAAAATAATTATTAAAACTCTAAGGAGTTTTAATATTAATTGCTCTACTAAAGATGGATTTACAGGTGTGTGGATAGGAGAAAATAAAATTGCTTCAATCGGTATTGGATGCAAACGGTGGGTAACAATTCATGGCTTCTCAATAAACGTTAACTGCAAATTAGAAAATTTTAATAAGATTGTTCCTTGCGGTATTGAGGGCTGCCAAATGGTAAATATGTCTGATTACAATAAAAATGTAGATATAAAAGAAGTTAAGAAAATTGTTAAAAAAATCATTCATGAAGAGTTTAATTTTAATTTTGTATCAGAATAGAAACTTAAAAGATTTGGAAATTTCATAAATATGAAAGAATTAGCATATTGGCCTGCAGCAAAATCTCTTTCAAAAAATGAAAAATTTACAAGTAAAAGGAAAGATATAAATAATCTTGATCATGTTGATCAAATATGGGAATACTTAAAATTAAGATGTGGGAATACAATAGCTATTAATGATTTGAGAGGAAAAAATAAAGAAAAAATTTCATATTCTGAGTTAGCTAATTTAATCACTAAAGTCTCTAATTCTTTTAAAAATTATGGATTAGTTAAAGGTGATGTTGTCACATTAATATCTGAAAACTCACCAAGATGGTTAATAGCTGATCAAGGGTTGATGCGATTAGGAGCTATTAATGCTGTAAGAGGTATTAATTCACCTTCAGTAGAATTAGAGTACATAATTGAGCATTCTAATTCTGTTGGTCTAATTGTTCAATCTAAGGAAGTCTGGTTAAAATTAAATAAAAAAAATGAATTAAAAAAAAGATTCAAATTTATAATTAATCTGGAAGATGAACAATTTGAAGATCTAATAAATTGGCCTGAATTTATAAAAGCAGGAGAGGAAAATCTTTTAAAAAATAATAGTTTTGAAAAATATAATCATCAGATTAACGATATTGCCAGCATTCTCTATACATCAGGGACAACAGGTAAACCAAAAGGTGTTCCCTTAACACATGCAAACTTTTTACATCAAATCATTAATCTGGCCCATATCGCGGATCCAGAACCCGGAACTTCTGTCCTGAGTGTACTACCTATCTGGCATTCGTATGAAAGAAGTGCAGAATATTTCTTTTTTTCATGCGGGTGTACTCAATTTTATACAAATCCAAAATTCCTGAAAGATGATATTAAACAAGTTAAGCCAGTTGTTATGGCTACTGTTCCTAGGCTATGGGAGGCCATTCATGATGGCTTTTTCTTGGCTTTAAAAAAAATGCCTCCTAAAAAACAGAAAATTATAAAGATCTTGATAAAGAATAGTTCTATTTTTAAAAGAAATTTAAGAAAGATCAGAAATTTAGAAATTAATCAAGTAAGTTCCTTAGCAAAAATATCTTTGACAATATCTGTAATAGGAAGATTTGTTATACATAAGATATCTTCTACTTTTTTATGGCCAAGTATTTTAAAACAATTATGTGGAGAAAAACTTAAATTTCCAATCAATGGTGGGGGTGCTTTACCTGAGCATGTAGATTTGTTTTTTGAATCTTTAGGTATAGATGTTCTAGTCGGTTATGGATTAACAGAAACCAGTCCAGTACTAACTTGTAGAAGAAGAGAACTTAATGTTAGGGGATCTTCTGGACAGCCATTGGCATTTACTGAAATCAAAATAATGAATGAAGAAAAAGATAAGATTTTGAAATTTAAAGAGATAGGCAAGATTCTTGTTAAAGGACCTCAAGTAATGAAAGGTTATTTGAATAATATTTCAGCTACTAAAGATGTTTTATCAAAAGATGGTTGGTTTGATACTGGAGATTTAGGTTTTCTTATTCCAAATGGATCTTTGGTTATAACAGGGCGAGCCAAGGATACGATAGTTCTTTCTAGTGGAGAAAATATAGAGCCAAATCCCCTTGAAACTGAGATTCTTAGTTCTGAATTTATTAATCAAGTTCAATTAGTAGGTCAAGATAAAAAATGTTTAACAGCACTTGTCGCTCCAAACATAGAATTAGTAGAAAATAAATTCTTTGAAAATGATATTTCCAAATTAAATTCGAATAAAAAAATTGGTTTGTTTTTTAAGTCGCAGATAAATAATTTGCTAAAAAACAGATTAGGAGCAAGATTTGAGGAACAGATATTAGAATGCTATTTTGTTGATGCTTTTACTTTGGAAAATGGTTTATTGACTCAAACTCTTAAACAGAAAAGAAGAGAAATAGTTGATTTGTATTCATCACAAATAGAAGAAATGTATAAAAAATAAATTAAACAAGAAAAATCTCCTTGATATCTCTATATTGAAAGGGTAAATTAATTTTTTATGGAAACTAAAAACTCAATATCCATCAAACGTTCTATAGCAATAAAAGCTATTGTTACCCCTACTTGGAAAGAAGATGCTGAGAAGGAATTAAGTAATGCGATTTCTGCAGTTGATCAACAATTATCACAACTTGAACAAGAAGGTCAACAAATAGTTAGTAATATAAGATCCCAGTCAGTAAATCCATTAGATCCAAGAGTTCAAGAGCAAGTTGGCCAAGTTCAGCAACAAGTTGGTGCTAAAAGAAACGAACTTGAAGAGCAAAAAAGAAATCTATTGCAACAACAAAGCCAAGTTCGTGATTTAAAAATGGATGAAATTGTTGATCAAGGACAGGTTGATAGCTTTTGTGATGTTTCGGTTGGAGATAATCTTATTAAGAAGATGCAAGTTTCAATAACAGTTAAAGATGGGATAATTCAATCGATTAATAACAACGAATAAATTTAAAAGTTTAAATTCCTTTTTGAAGGTAAATCATAGTTTCTTTGGGGCTATTTTTTTTCAAACCTACACTAAATTTTCGATCGCTTTTACTCTTTTAGAATCGCATGTAAGGGTATTAAATTTTAATTTTTTCTAAATTCCATTTATCAAATATTAATTTCATTTCTCTTTCGTAGAATCTTACTTTCTTTGAGAAAGGTAGTTGTTGAATAATTATCCCAAAGGGGAATTTAAAAAAAGAAGAAACATAAACAATATAAAACTCGACAAATGAAGGTTTTGGTGGGAGAGGTAAATTTTTAAAATATGCCCAATCAATGCATGGTTTTAGTTGCTTATCACTAGCATTAATATTTTTTCTACATCTCCAGTAAGAGAATAGATAAATGCCAATAAAAATCGGTAGTGGAAGAAGTCGCAACATTAAATATCAAGGATAATTTTTCTTCTCATTGATTCATACTCCTATTTAATAATAAATGGATAGTTTAGTTTTTATGGAAATTCTGCTTATTGGATTATCATTAGGTCACATCAAAATTTGAGATTTGTTTTAATCATGTTGCCAGAAATTCAAATTTTGTCCTTTACTCTTTACCTTTAAATAAATCAACTTTGATATCAAAAGTAACTACTATTCCAATGCTTATTAGCAATAGTCCAATAGCAATTTGAGGTGAAGGTAAAACCATATAAAACTTATTTTTATTCACCCTATCGAATCCATTCCAGTATCGATGAAAGATTTAGTAATATTAAATCTAAATAAAGCAGTACATTTCAACATGGCACGAGCAGAAAATGATCTTGATATCTATTACGCAGTAGGTAATGCGAATACTCAAAGACAAGAAAGTGAAATTGCAGCAATAATCAATAAAAGGAATTCTGGAGGGTGGAAATTAATTTCAACAAGTACCGCAATTGTGGATACTAAAAATCAATTTTCAAACCTTTATCTATTCTGGGAAAAGAAATAGTGTGTAAACACTACACTGAATTAAAATCTTTTCCATTAGATTAATAACATCAGAAACTCCTCACACACTAATTTCTGATCAATAAACACCCCGATTCTTAAGAATTAGGGTGTTTTTTTAATGCAATTAAGTAATATTACTCACCCCCTTTCCACGAAAAAGAAATATATGTAATAGTGTATTATTGTGTGTAGGAGAGGTTTTACTTAAACAGTGGAAACAAGGAAACACTTGATTCGGTAAAACCAAAAAAAGACCTTTAGAAATAGGGGTCTTTTTTTTGTGCAAATGCTCTCTAATCCACCTGTAACTCGATATCCTTTTTATTACTTTCTTAATCTTCTATGGTTCCCTATAGAACCTGTTTTTGTATAATATGAATAACACGGATTTAGTGAGTCTGACGTAGAAAAGTGTAGACACTTTTGTAGACACCACCACCAGATCCCCTACTATAACTGATCTTGTATGTCTCACGAAATATTTATGCCAGCTCTTAGTTCTACTATGACTGAAGGTAAAATTGTTGAATGGTTAAAGAATCCTGGAGATAAAGTCGAAAGAGGAGAATCTGTTTTAGTTGTTGAATCAGATAAAGCTGATATGGATGTTGAATCTTTTCAAGATGGATATCTTGCTGCAGTACTAATGCCAGCTGGTAGTACTGCTCCAGTTGGTGAAACCATCGGACTTATTGTAGAGAATCAGGATGAGATAGCTTCTATACAAGAACAAAATAAAGGTAAACAGACTGAAGTATCCAGTGATGGCCAACTCGAATTGCCAAATAACAAACCTGAAATAAAAGAAGAAAAGCAAAGAGAGGTGCCTCAAAATAATGAGCAGGAAGTCGAGATTAAAAGGGAAAAAGTGCTAATTACCTCTAATGAGATTCAATTTAACGCCTCTACTAGTAATAATTCTTCAAGAGTAATAGCATCTCCAAGGGCAAAAAAACTTGCTTCTACAATGGGAGTCGAATTAGCAAAAGTGCATGGATCAGGACCTCATGGAAGGATTCAGGCTGATGATGTACTGAAGGCAAATGGCCAACCTGTGTCTATCCCATGGATAGGAGAGGGGAGTTCTCCCGCTAGTATTTCCAGTCCTCATGTTCAAGCCGAAAGGAAGTCAGAGATATTAGGGAATAGTTTTGGAAAGCCTGGGGAAACTGTTCAATTTAATACTCTTCAAAAAGCTGTAAATAAGAATATGGAATCAAGTTTAAATGTTCCATGTTTTAGAGTTGGGTATTCAATTAATACTGATAAATTGGATAATTTTTACAAGAAAGTAAAGCAAAATGGAGTTACTATGACTGCGTTGTTAGTCAAGGCAGTTGCAAAGACACTTAAAAAACATCCCCAAGTTAATTCAAGCTTTTCAGAAAACGGAATTTCTTATCCAGAAAATATAAATATTGCTGTGGCTGTTGCTATGGAAGATGGAGGGTTGATAACTCCAGTATTAAAAGAACCTTGTAACACTGATTTATTTGAATTATCTAGAGAGTGGAAAGATCTTGTGAAAAGATCTAGAGCAAAACAATTAGAACCAGATGAATACTCAACAGGAACATTTACTTTGTCAAATTTAGGAATGTTTGGTGTTGACAGGTTTGATGCAATACTTCCACCAGGTACAGGTGCGATTTTAGCCATAGCATCATCGAAGCCAACAGTTGTTGCTAATAATGATGGCTCAATATCTGTTAAAAAAATAATGCAAGTAAACTTAACCGCTGATCATAGAGTAATTTATGGTGCTGATGGTGCATCATTCTTAAAAGACTTGTCTTCTCTCATTGAAAACGAGCCAGAAACACTTGTAGCCTAAATTTAATTGAATTTTGAAATTCATAATGAAGAAATAGATCATAAGCTAGAAGCTTATGATTATATTCTTGATGAAACATTAATTGCTAATAAACCTTATAAAATAAGGCATGAATCTAGATTAATGATAGTTAGAGATAGTTCATTAGAAGAAGACTTTACAACAAATAAATATACAAAGAATCTCTTAGACGAACTTAGAAAGGGTGATTTGGTCGTTGTAAATGATACGAAGGTGATGAAAGCAAGGTTAAAGGTTGAATTAGAAAATGGGAAATTAGTCGAATTATTAGTTTTGGAGAAAGCAGATCAATCTACTTGGCTATGTTTAGCAAGGCCTGCTAAAAAGTTAAAAATAAACAGTCAATTAAATTTAAAATCATCCTTGGCAAAAGATATAAAATTGCATATTTCTGGGATTGATACAGAAACTGGAGGAAGATTTATCAAGTTTCCAGAAAATATAAATGATCTAATTTCAATGAATAATCTGCTTGATATATATGGAGAAATACCTCTCCCTCCATATATAAAAAGTGCCGAAGAAGAATCTTTTCATGAAAATAGTTATCAAACTGAGTATGCAAGTAATCCTGGAGCAGTTGCTGCGCCAACAGCAGGATTACATTTAAGTAAAAGTCTTATTTCAAATTTAAAAAAAAAAGGCATATTAGTTATGCCAATTACTTTGCATGTAGGTTATGGAACATTTAAGCCAATTGATCAAGAAGATTTATCTAATTTAAAACTTCATAAAGAGTGGGTCAGTGTTAGTAGGGAAGTGGTAGAAGAAATAAAAAGAGTAAAAAAAACGGACAGAAGAGTAATAGCTATTGGAACTACAAGTGTAAGAGCTCTTGAAAGTTGCTATTCGTATGAAATGGGAGATCTAATTCCTATAGATAAGTATGTTGATTTAGTAATTAAGCCAGGCTATAAATTCAAAGCAGTTGATGGATTATTAACTAATTTTCATCTTCCAAAGAGTTCATTATTACTACTAGTAAGCGCAATGATTGGTAGAGAAAGATTACTAAATCTTTATAAAAAAGCCATAAGAGAAAAATTTAGATTCTTCTCTTATGGCGATGCTATGTACATTTCACCAGATTCATTTCTGGTGAAAAAATAAATTTAAGCTTTAACTGGCTCCTCAATTATTCCACTTGGAACTTCGGTAAACATAATTGATGATAAATACCTCTCAGCTAAATCTGGTAAAACAACCACTATAGTTTTTCCTGCATATTCATCTTGCTCAGCTAATCTAACAGCAGCAGCGGCAGCAGCTCCACAAGATATTCCCACGAGAAGCCCCTCTTCTTTTGCCAATCTAAGAGCCATCTCGATTGATTCATCATTCGTAACCTGCTCAACTTTATCAACAATTGATAAATCAAGGTTTTTAGGAATAAATCCTGCGCCTATTCCTTGTATTTTGTGTGGTCCAGATTTAACTTCTTCGCCATTCATTGTCTGTGTAATAACAGGGCTATGTGATGGTTCTACTGCTACAGAAATAATATTCTTGCCCTTCTCTTGTTTGATGTATCTTGAGACTCCTGTAATTGTTCCACCTGTTCCAACCCCTGCAACAAAAACATCAATCTCACCATCGCAATCATCCCAAATTTCAGGCCCAGTTGTTTTGAAATGAATTTCTGGGTTTGCTGGATTATCAAACTGACCCGGCATGAAGTATTGAGAGGGATTACTTTCTGCGATCTCTTTAGCTTTGGCGATTGCTCCTGGCATACCTTTAGAAGCCTCTGTTAAAACAATTTCGGCTCCTAATACTGCCATCACTCTTCTCCTTTCAATAGACATAGATTCCGGCATTGTAAGGATTAGTTTGTAACCTCTTGCTGAAGCAGTAAAAGCTAAGGCAATTCCAGTATTTCCAGATGTAGGTTCAACAATGGTTTTGTCTTTTGTAAGTTTTCCGCTTTTCTCTGCATCCCATATCATGTTTGCACCAATCCTGCATTTAACACTATATGCAGGATTTCTTCCTTCGATTTTTGCTAATACAGTAGCTTTTGCGTTTTTAGTAACTGATTTTAATTTTACTAATGGAGTGTTTCCAATAGCAAAACTGTTGTCCTCATAAATTTTTGCCATTTATATTATTAAGAAAATATATATTAATACTAACTATTTTTTTTGAAAAAGAGTATATAAGTTTTTATACGGTAAATACTAGATATTTAAAAATTATTTAATGCTTCAGAAAAGGTTCTCCATAAGTGATCTTTATCTTCTAGTCCAACAGATACTCTAATAAGGTGCGAAGGAATGTTAAAACTTTCAACCCAATCTAATTCGTCATAATGAGCTAATAAAACATAAGGACATACAAGGGTAAATTTTGTACCTAAACTAGGTCCTTTTGATATTTGAAGATAATCATAAAACTTTTTAGCTTGCTCAAGACCTCCTTTTAATTCAAACGATAATAAGCAACCATATCCCCCATCAGAAGTAAGTATGGAATTGAAATTAGGACAATTTTCGGGATGGAAAATATTTTTGATCTCTTTACGGGTTTCTAATCTTTTTTTTAATTCTAAACATGCTTTATTTTGCTCAAAAACTCTTTTTTTTACATCTCTACTAGCTTTTTCGAGTGAAACCATATCGCCATCTGAAAGCATTGGAAGGTTGATTTCATTTAAAGCATTTCTAAACTGATCAATCCATCTGCTTTTTGGATTTAGTACTAGTGACCCGGCAAGAATATCCCCGCTACCTGAAAAGATTTTTGTTAGTGAAGTGAAAACGATATCTGCATGTTCTAGAGAATTTATATTTAAATTTGAACCAATAGTATCGTCAACTATCACAGGTATATTTAATTTATTAGCTATTTCTGAAATTTTTTTTATGTTCACACATTTGAGCATTGGATTACTTGGTAATTCAATAATCAAGGCTGCTGGATTTATTTTTATCATTTCTAATTCAATATCCTTGCAATTTTCTTCTGTTATTAACTTGGCTCCATGAAAGATATTCATTGGTAATTTAAGTACATCTACATATGGAAAACCAATTTGAAGTGTAGGTCTATCTGGAAATAATTTATATATTATTTCTAATGATGTGTATAACGCTGACATGCCAGATGAGGTCAAGTAAACATCATTAGAGTTTGTTTTTGTAAACTTAGAAATTCTATCTTTTATTCTTTGACAACTTTCTATCGCTAAAGATTTTGAAGGGCAATCCTCTAGGCCCAATTCAATTGCAGCAGCTCTTGAAGATATACCGAGACCGGTATGTTGCCAAAAAGATCTTGCATATTTGCTCGCTGATTCTCTGGTAATTAAAAAAGCTAAATTATGCCTTCTTTCGATATATGTAGATCCTTTAGAAGAATTTATATCACAGTATTTTTTTGCTTTTAAAGCTATTCTTTCATTTGGATAGGGCCAGATACTTAGATCATTTAAGTGACTTTCTTTTTTTACCTTTTCACATAATCTTTTTACTAAAGGATTAAGTCCAAAACGAGGATAAATTGACTTTAACAATTCCATGCATTTTGGATTTTTTTCCTCATAATTAATTACATCTTCCCAAGTTGGTAAAGCTACAGAAACAGCATGTGCATTATCAGGAATCGAATATCCCAACTCTAAACTTCTCCATATTGGATTTTTTAGTAAATTTCTCACTTTTTAGAATTTATTTAAGGCAAATAAGATATCTGAGATTAAATCATTTGTATCTTCACAACCTATCGACAATCTTATAAGTGAGTCATTAATACCTAGGAGGTTTTTTGTTTTGTCATCAACAGATGCATGAGTCATTGTTGCTGGGTGGCAAATTAAACTTTCAACGCCTCCAAGACTCTCTGCTAATGAGAAATATCTGAGTGATTTACAAACTTTAAAAGTGTCCGATTTGTTTAAATTTAATTTAAGGGTGATCATTGAACCACCAGATTTCATTTGTGATTTTGCTAAATTAAATTGTGGATGTTTTTGATTAAAGGGATAAAAAACTTTACTAATTATTCTGTGATTTTCAATTTCCTTAGAAATTATCTCGGCACTTTTTGATTGTTGTTCGATTCTTAGAGGGAGAGTTTTTACTCCTCTTGTAATTAACCATGTATCAAAAGGCGAGGGTTGAAGTCCTAAAGCTTTTTGAGAGAAAAGCATCTTATTATTCCATTCCTCATTATTTGTTAGGACTGCTCCACCAAGTGCATCACTATGGCCATTTATAAATTTTGTTGTACTTATAAGAGATAGTGTTGCGCCTAGTTCTAGAGGTTTTTGAATGAGAGCTGTAGAAAAGGTGTTATCTAGAACTACAGGTATTTTGTACTTATTAGCTTCATTACAAATAAGTTTAATATCAAGTACTTTCAGAAGAGGATTTGTTGGACTTTCGAGCCAGATTAAAGTTGGCTGAAAGTCTTTAATTTCTTTAAAATTTTCTTTATTTGTAAAATCTGTATATAAAACTTCTATTCCAAATTTTTTAAAAATTTTATCGAACATTCTTACTGTACAACCATATAGATTTGATTCGCAGAGTATTTTATCTCCTGATTTTAATGAAGATGTAATTGCAGTTACTGCACTTATGCCAGATCCAAAAATTGTACAATATTTGGATTCTTCTATGGATTTAAGTATATTTTCTAGAATTTTAAAGTTTGGATTACCTGATCTGGTGTAATCGAAATTGCCCTTATTACCATGTTTAAATGTTGAGGTAGAAAAAATTGGTGGCATGACACATCCAGTTTCTTCAGAGAATGTTTCTCCATGATGAATTGATAAGGTTTTAACACCTGGCTTTTTGATAATATTTTTCTTATTTCCCATTGTTTTCAAAATAAGAATTAATTAAACCTCTCACCAATAAGGTGAGTGATTTAATAATTTGAAGAAAAGGATTTTTATACTTTTCTTGAATAGTATTCAACAACTAATAACTCATTTATTTCAAGCGCGACCCATTCTCTATCACACTTTCCGTTGATTTTGCCTGTTAACTTAGCTTTATCTAACTCTATATGAGGTGGAACATTAGCTAAACCAGGAAATTCAATATTACCTTCAACAAGTTTTTTACTCGCTTTGTTTTCTTTAATGCTAATTACATCTCCTGGTTTACATTGGTAACCTGCAATATCAAGAACTTTTCCGTTAATGGTTACATGCCCATGATTTACTAATTGTCTTGAACCAGGGATAGTTCCACCAAAACCTAATCTAAAACAAACATTATCTAATCTGTTTTCTAAAAGTCTAAGGAGATTGGTTCCTGTAGAGCCTTCTTGAGCCCTTGCTTTTTTAACGTAACGAACTAGTTGTCTTTCAGAAACTCCATAGTTGAATCTAAGTTTCTGCTTTTCTTCTAGGCGAATTGCGTATTCTGATCGCTTGCGACGGGCTTGGCCGTGCTGACCTGGAGGATTAGACTTCTTTGAAGCTTTCCTAGTGAGACCTGGTAGTTCTCCCAAGCGACGCGTAACCCTTAATCTTGGGCCGCGGTATCTTGACATAAGTTTAAATTAAAATTGAGATTTGCAATAAATTGGATAATTGATTAAATTCAATTAAACTAATTACTACTGAACTGTTATTTTACATCATTAAAGTGTTCAAAACTATTAATAAATCAATTACTTCTATACTTCTTTTTATGATTTCCTTTTATCAAAAGTGGTTTTCTCCTTTTTTCGGACCAAGATGTAGATTTATACCAAGCTGCAGCTCTTATGGATACGAGGCAATTACTAGACATGGTCCTTGGAAGGGAGGGTGGTTAACTTTAAGAAGATTAAGCAGATGTCATCCTTTAACTCCCTGTGGATGTGACCCTGTTCCTGATTGAATGAATGAAAATATTTATTTTTGTTAGGCAGGGATGTTGCCTTTGTGATTCATTAAAAAACAAACTGGCAAAAATAAATCTTAATGAGTTATTCCCTAATCTAGAGGAGCTTAAAGAAATTGATATTGATAGGGTCGATTTATATAAAGATATATATAAAAAATATGATTATGAAGTACCTGTTATTGCGGTTGAAGGAAATAAGTCTGAGGAAATTATAGAATTACCTCGTATTTCTCCAAGATTAAAAGATGATCAATTAAAGAATTGGTTTCAAAAAAATATTAATACCATTCTGAAGAAATAATTTTTGTTATATGAGATCTATAAAATTACATAGACTTTTAGATTTGGTAGGAATTATCCCCTCCTTAGATCTAATTGATAAAGAAATCAATAATATTTCTTTTAACTCTAAAGAAGTACAAAAAGGAACTTTATTTTTAGGTATGCCTGGTCTAAATGTTGATGGCGGAAAATATTGTATTGAGGCAATTGAAAATGGTGCAGAGGCTGCCATTATTGGATCTGCTGCAAAAAAGAAAATTGGATCTATTGATCGAGAAAGGATTTTGGTTATAGAGGATAATTTAGATTATATTTTTGGTCAAATAGTCGCTGAGTTTTGGAATAGGCCTTCAAGAAAACTCAAACTTATTGGTGTTACGGGTACAAATGGAAAAACGACAATTACTTTTTTAATGGAATATCTTTTAAAAAAATTAGGAAAAAAGACTGCATTATTTGGGACCCTATTTAATAGATGGCCTGGCTTCTCTGAGGTGGCTTCTCATACAACTGATTTCGCTGATAAACTTCAAAAAAAATTAAATGCTGCTGTTGAGGCAGAATCTGAATTCGCGATATTAGAAGTAAGTTCTCATTCTATTGCTCAAAACAGGATATCCGGCTGCGAATTTGAAGCAGCTATTTTTACTAATTTAACTCAAGATCATCTTGATTATCACTCAGATATGGAATCTTATTTTCAAACAAAAAGAAAATTATTTTTCCCACCTTATTTAAAAGATAAAGATGGAATTTCCGTATTAAATCATGATGACCTCTGGATATCTAAATTATCATCTGACCTTGAAAAGGGATCGTCATTAGTCTCTACAAAGATTACTAAGAGTGAATTTAAAAATGAAGAATTATTTTATGTAACAGATAAAATTTTTACTGGAAATGGTTGCTCATGCATCTTTCATACCCCTGAAGAAAAAATAAACCTTTTTGTTCCACTAGTTGGAGAGTTTAATTTAATGAATGCAATTCAAGCAATAACAATTTTGTATAAACTTAATTTCTCTTTAAAAGATTTATCAAGATTAATAAAATCTTTCCCTGGTACTCCTGGGAGAATGGAGAAAATTGATATCGAAAATAATGATGTTTCAGCATTACTACCAAATGTAATTGTTGACTATGCTCATACACCTGATGGTTTAAAGAAAGTTTTGAAATCAATTAAAAAACTTTGTGAAGGAAAACTTATAACTGTTTTTGGATGTGGTGGAGATCGAGATTCTAGTAAAAGGCCTTTAATGGGATCAATAGCTGAAGAGTTTTCTGATTACGTTTTCATTACATCAGATAATCCAAGATCAGAAGACCCTGAAAAAATAGTAAGTGAGATTTTAAAGGGTATTGAAAAAAGAGATCAAATAAAAATTGAAATTGACAGATTTATAGCAATAAAGGAATCTATTGAATTTGCAAAAAAAGAAGATATTATTTTAATCGCAGGCAAAGGGCATGAGGACTATCAAATTCTTAATGATAAAATAATTGATTTTGATGATAGAAAAATTGCTTATAAATTTTTAGAAGAAAAAAGTAAATCCAAATAAAATTTCTTAAGCAAATAAGAGAGCTATTTGCACAAATCACAAGAAAAGTTTCTTAGAATTAAAAAAAATTTTATTCTTCAAAAATGAAAGGTTTAGCGTTGGTTGTAGGCTCTGGTGGAATCGGTACCCAACTAGCTACAGATCTGAGCAAAAGTGAAAAAGAATTGGATGTCGTTTTGTGTGGAAGAAAAAGTCAATTTAATTCTTTTTGGGAATTAGACATAGAGGATTCTCAATCACTTTTGCAGTTTAAAAGTAAAATTTCGAATCATTCTTCAAAATTAAGATTGGTAGTTAACGCTACTGGAAGACTTCATAGTGAAAATCTTAAGCCAGAAAAAAGATTACAACATCTTGATAAAAAAAATATGATGGAAAGTTTTTCAATAAATGCCTTTTCTCCTATTTTATTAGCTAAAGCTATTGAAGAATTTATACCAAAAGATAGTGATTTTAATTTTGCGAGTTTAAGTGCAAGAGTTGGAAGCATTGGAGATAATCAAACTGGAGGTTGGTATTCATATAGAGCTGCAAAATCTGCGCAAAATCAGTTTTTTAAATCTTTGAGTATTGAGTGGGCTAGACGTTTTCCAAAAGCTACTATTACATTGCTTCATCCAGGGACAGTAGATACTGATTTATCTAGACCTTTTCATAAATTTGTTCCAGAACATAAATTATTTAGTACAGAAAAATCATCCCAATTCTTGATCAATATTATTAAAAATCAATCACCAGCATCTACCGGAAAATTTATTGCATGGGATAGCTCAGAAATTCCCTGGTAATTTTTTTATTTCTTCAGAAAGTAAATCAATTTCATCGTTTGTTGTCATCTGATGCACGCATGCTCTAAACCATTTTGGGTCTTCTAAAACTCTAATCCAAATTTTCTTTTCTCCAAGTTTCTTCACAAATTTGTACTTATCTTCAATATTGTCGATATTAAAACTAACTATCCCATTTAAGTATTTTTTTTCTAAAACTAATTCAATTTCTTTAAATTGACTTAAACTATCCCAAAGTCTTCCACTTAATCTTTTGATATTTTTGCTTTTTTCTTTTTCAGTACAGTCTTTATCCAAAAGATCTAAAGAATTCCGAAGACCTGCAAGTAAAGGAATACAAGAGGTAGCTACTTCAAACTTTCTTGCATCTTCATGAAAAAGATTATCTGAAGGTTCATAAATTCCTTGTTCTTTTTTTAATGATTTCCAACCAATTATTGTTGGATCTGTTTCATGAATAAATCTATCTGAGACATAAATAGCTCCAAGTCCTTCAGGACCACATGCCCATTTATGAGAAGTTATGGAATATAGATCAGAATAAAAAACTTCATCTTCAATTTTTATATGACCAAAGGTTTGAGCACCATCAACAAGTAGATAAGAATTTGCGCGATTATTTTTTAATTCGATAGAAATTTGTTTTAAAGGAATTTTATATCCAAAGTTCCACAAAATATGAGAAATAATTAGGATCTTAGTCTTACTATTTAGATTTTTTGAAATCTCTAAAATTATATTTTCATCGTTTAGATTTTTAATTTTTTGGATTGGTAAAATTTTGAATATTAATTTATTTCTCCTACAAAATTCTCTACTTGCAGCTACTACTCCAGGATGTTCACAGTCACTTATTAACAATTCTTCTCCCTCTTCTACTTTTATACCCCAAAAAGGCAAAATCATTCCAGAAGATATATTCTCAGTTAAAGCTACATTTTTTGAATTAACACCTAATTTTTCCGCAATTATTCTTTTTGTGATCAATATTTCTTTATAAATAAAAGGCCACATATCATTTGTAAATGGTCCTAAATCTTGAATGATTTCCCAAGTTTTAACTATTGCTTCTAGAGAAGATTTTGGTAATGGTCCTTGACCTCCATAATTGAAGTAATATTTATTTTTTAATGCGGGTATTTGATCTCTTAAATTAATTGTCATTCATATTTAAAATTAAATTTCTTGAGAAGGGCTAAATATTCCCTACTAAAGTAACTGTTCTAAATTCAATATCTTCAATAACTTTCCAAGGTTCATTACTTCTCTCCGCGAATTCTAAGTTTTTAAAACATAGATCTTTAAAATCATTTAGGAATTCTGGCTCATACCACGCTCCACTAATACATCCTGTCCATAGATCATGATCATTTTGCAATCTTAAAGGAACTTTTTTACTTGAGACAATATCGCTTATGGCTATTCTTCCATTATCTTTAAGAACTCTTTTTATATTTCTTAAAAGATTTTTTCTAGATTCAGGATTTACTAAATTTAAAACGCAATTACTTAAAATGATATCAACTGATTTGTCTGCGATTAATGGATTTAAATCTTTATCTATTTCATCGAGATTTTCAATTGATCCTCCAAGAAATTCTGTATTGTTGAAACCTATCTTTTCTGAAAACTTTTTTGAAGCAGATCTTGATAATTTAAGCATATCAGGATTTTGATCAACCCCAATTACTTTCCCTTTTTCCCCAACAATTTGAGAACAAATAAAGGCATTTTTGCCGCTCCCACTACCAAGATCTAAAACAATATCATTTTTCTTTACATATTTTGTTGGATCACCACATCCATAATCTCTCTCAATTACTTCTTCAGGAATTGCTTCAAGTAAAACAGGATTAAAACCAACAGGTGTGCAAAGACAACTCTCTTGTTCTAATGCAGCAGAACCATACCTTTCTTGAATAGCATCTTTATGATCAAGACCTTTCAAATTTTTATTTAACTCATCAGTATTGCAGCAATCGCTAGACATTAAAATAATTCTGATTATTAATTAATATAGCCAAAAAAAAACCCCTATTTAGGGGTTTTTTCTTTTTGGAATAAAATTATTTAGTGTAGTTAGCACCTCTGTAATTTAATTCTGCCTTTTCATTAGTTGAAGAAGCGTCATCCATTCTATTGGTGTATACGTTTCTTCTGTAGGTAAGTTCAACAGGTTGCTTAATTGCAGCCTTTTTGTTTTGAACGTAGTTTTTACCTCTGTAAGTTAAAGTAGTCATGTTTCGATGTGACAAAACGGCCATCCCCCGTTCCCTGGTATGACTCGAACTGCGCCCTCTAAAGAGGGTGAACGAAATGTAGCAATAGCTACTTTTTAATTATAAGCGTATTTTTGCGTTACTGTCCAGATATTACGGATAGAAATAATTTTTTAATTTTTTTTTAATTATTATCTTAAGTAAATTTTGGTGTGCTTTATATCTAAAAGGGATTAGGTTTATATTTAATTTCCGCTTTACTTATTAATTTAAATTTATGACAGGGTTTTTATATTTTTTGGGAAATACTTTGAGATGGCCCGCTTTAAAACCAAAAGAATTTTTTTCTTTACATGCATACTTTACTATTATTTATTTGATAACTTTTACATTAAGTAAAAATGAAGTTAATCAGTCAAATTTAGTATTTACATTAGGAATTTTAGCTCCTCTTTTAATAGCTATAGGTCAAGGTCTTCCTATAAATTGCTTAGATTTTAAATCATCATTAACTAAGGAATTAAGTAAAGAGTCGTAAAAAAGATTTTCAAAAAATAGATCACAAAACTTGGACTACTTCACTGATTTCAGGAATCATTTCTTTTAGCTTTCTTTCTATTCCCATTTTTAATGTCATGGTACTGCTTGGGCAGCTTCCACATGCTCCTTGAAGTCTTACTTTAACAATGGGACCATCAATTTCTGCTATTTCTACATTACCTCCATCTGATATTAAGAAAGGTCTTAGTTCATCTAAAACCGTTTCTACATTTTCATTTGTAAGTGGTAATGTTTCAGTACTCATAATTTTGAATTAACTTTATAATAAGCCTAGAAAGAAATGCGATTAATTGCAAAAAAAATAATTTTTCTGTTGTGACTTCTAAAAACATCCTAAATAAAAATAATAGTTATGATGCGATATTGGTAGGGGCAGGAATAATGAGCGGAACACTTGCGTTATTAATTACAGAGATTTTACCTGCAAAAAAAATATTAATTATAGAAAAGTTAAATAAACCAGGTAGTGAAAGTACTGGTGCATTTAATAATGCAGGAACTGGTCATGCTGCAAATTGCGAATTAAATTACACCCCCCTAGATGAAAATGGAGATTTACAAATAGACAAAGCTCTTTCTATAAATCGTTCCTTTGAAAATTCAATGTCTTTATGGGCCTCATTGTATGCAACTGGGAAGATAGATATTAAAAAATTTTTAAAATTTATTCCTCATATAAGCTTTGTCACAGGTACTGAAAATATTTCTTTTTTAAAAAAAAGATTTAAAGCAATGTCTGAATATCCAGAGTTTGCAGACATGGAATTTTCATCATCTTTTAATCAAATAAAATCATGGGCACCACTTATCACTAATAGTAGAAATGCATCAGATAAAGTTGCAGCTACTCGAATAAAAAGAGGAACAGATATCAATTTTGAGGCTTTAACAAGAGAATATCTAAATTATATTTCTAAGAATAAAAATGTTGAAATCAGCTATAACACAGAATTAATAGATTTAAAGAAAACAGATAAAAAACAATGGAAATTAAAAGTTCGTTCACTAGATAGAATAGTTTCCCTGAGCACTTCATATGTTTTCCTTGGAGCTGGAGGCAAAACAATAAACTTTTTGCAAAAATCTAAAATTCCAGAAGCTAAAATATATGGTGGTTTTCCTGTTAGTGGAAAATGGCTTATTTGTGAGGAAAAGTCGTTAACGGAAAAACATAATGCAAAAGTTTATGGGAAAGCAGATATAGGATCACCTCCAATGTCAGTGCCGCATTTAGATACAAGATGGATTGAAGGCAAAAAATTTCTTCTCTATGGTCCTTTTGCTGGATTCACGACTAAATTCTTAAAAAAAGGCTCTTACTTTGATTTATTTAGTTCAATTAAAAAAAATAATTTATTTTCTATGCTTGATGTTGGGATTAAGAATAACGAATTAATTAATTATCTTTTTTCACAATCTCTTAAGAGTCATAATTCTAGAGTTGAAAACTTAAGGAACATGATGCCATCAGCTGAGCCTTCTAATTGGTATTTAGAAAATGCTGGGCAAAGAGTTCAAATAATAAAAAAAACTAAAGATGGAGGCTCTTTGCAATTTGGCACGGAAATTGTCAACTCGGCAGATGGATCACTTTCTGCTTTATTAGGGGCTTCTCCTGGAGCTAGTACAGCAGTTTCAATAATGATTGAGGTTTTAAAAAAATCTTGTCTTTTTAATGCGGATAAGTTTGATCTTGAGAAGAAATTAAATAATCTTCTTTATGAATCTGAATTAAAAAATGAAAGTGAAAATAATTTTTTAGAAAATATTAAAAAAAGAAATAATTCTATTTTAGGTTTCCATCCATAATTTTAATTAGCTATCATAAATTCAGAGAAAAAATATAGGAATCGTTTTAATTTATATGACTGATATATCTGTTTCAAAAATCAGAAATTTTTGCATAATAGCTCATATTGATCATGGTAAATCTACTCTCGCGGATAGGTTGCTTCAAGATACTGGTACTGTGAAGCAAAGGGATATGCAAGATCAGTTTTTGGATAGTATGGATCTTGAAAGAGAAAGGGGTATAACAATCAAATTACAGGCTGCAAGAATGAAATATAAAGCAGATGACTCGCAAGAATACATTTTAAATTTAATTGACACACCAGGGCATGTTGATTTTTCTTATGAAGTAAGTAGATCTTTGCAGGCTTGTGAAGGTGCTTTATTAGTTGTTGATGCAAGTCAAGGTGTAGAAGCTCAAACATTAGCCAATGTTTATCTTGCCCTTGAAAATAATTTAGAAATAATTCCTGTCTTAAACAAAGTTGATTTGCCTGGTGCTGATGCTGAAAAAATAAAGCAAGAAATTGAAGAGATTATTGGATTAGACACATCTAATGCAATAAATTGTTCTGCTAAAACTGGAGAAGGTATAGAAGATATATTAGAAGCTGTTGTGAGTAGAATTCCTCATCCTAAAGATGAAGTTAAATCTCCTACTAAGGCGCTTATTTTTGACTCTTATTATGATCCCTATAGAGGTGTAATTGTTTACTTCAGAGTAATAGCTGGGTCAATCAATAAAAAGGACAAGATCTTACTTATGGCAAGTAAGAAAAATTATGAGTTAGATGAAATTGGAATAATGGCTCCTGATGAGAAGCAAGTTAATGAACTTCATGCGGGAGAAGTTGGTTATCTGGCTGCATCTATTAAGTCAGTCGCTGATGCAAGAGTGGGAGATACCATTACACTATTTAATTCTCCTGCTAAAGATCCTCTTCCTGGGTATAAAACAGCCAATCCTATGGTGTTTTGTGGATTGTTTCCAACTGATGCCGATCAATATCCAGATTTAAGAGAGTCTTTAGAAAAACTGCAATTATCTGATGCAGCGCTTAAATACGAACCCGAGACAAGTAGTGCTATGGGATTCGGCTTTAGATGTGGATTTTTAGGACTTCTTCATATGGAAATTGTTCAGGAAAGATTGGAGAGGGAATATGATTTGGATTTGATAGTAACGGCGCCTTCAGTAATATATAAAGTTAATTTGAACGATCAGGAAGAGATATTAATTGATAATCCTTCTACAATCCCAGATCCTCAATCAAGAGAATCAATAGAAGAACCCTATGTAAAAATGGAAATTTATTCTCCCAATGAATTTAACGGGACACTAATGGGTTTATGCCAAGAAAGACGAGGTGTTTTTATTGATATGAAATATATCACTACAGATAGAGTGACTTTGATTTACGAAATACCATTAGCAGAAGTAGTTACTGACTTTTTTGATCAAATGAAAAGTAGAACTCAAGGATATGCATCAATGGAATACCATCTAATTGGATATAGAAAAAATGATCTCGTGAGGTTAGATGTTCTTATAAATTCTGAAAGAGCTGATCCTTTAACTTCTATCGTTCATAAAGATAAGGCCTATGGAATTGGTAGGGGCTTAGTAGAGAAATTAAAGGAGCTAATACCAAAACAACAATTTAAAATACCAATTCAGGCTTCAATAGGCAGCCGTGTTATTGCAAGCGAAAGTATTAGCGCATTAAGAAAAGATGTCCTTTCTAAGTGCTACGGGGGAGATATCTCTAGAAAAAAGAAACTTTTGAAGAAGCAAGCTAAAGGGAAAAAGAGGATGAAGGCAATGGGTAAAGTTGATGTACCTCAAGAAGCTTTTATGGCAGTTCTGAAATTAAATCAGTAATTAATTTCAAATTAAAAACTAAAAGCTATTTAATCTTTGAAACAATAGGTATATTTTAGTTGATTCGAATAATCATAAATTTGTGAATTCAAACTCATCAAATCAAGTTGCTCAAAATATTAGAAAGACTGGATTTTTAATTGTACTTTCATATCTTTTAATAGTATTAATTATGAAAGTATTAGAGGCTAATAACTTTTTTGGTTATTCTTTATCATCATTTAGTAATGATATTTTTGCACCACCTTCCTTAAAACATTTATGTGGTACAGATAGATTAGGAAGGGATGTTTGTTTAAGAACTTTACAAGGGTCATCTATAGCTATTGAAGTTGTATTCCTTGCAATTTTCTTTGCTTTAATTTTAGGCCTTCCATTAGGGTTATTGAGTGGATATTTTGGAGGGATCCTTGATAAATGCTTATCACTTGTAATGGATACTATTTTTTCAATTCCTGTTATTTTGCTCTCAGTAGTAGTAGCTTTTGTACTTGGTAAAGGGATTATTAATGCCTCTATAGCCCTATGTATAGTTTATTCTCCTCAATATTTTAGATTAATCAGAAATCAAACAATGTTAATAAAATCAGAGACATATGTTGAAGCTGCAAGGGTTTCGGGGGCTGATGTTAAAACTATAATTTTTAAATATATACTTCCAAATGTAATAACCCCTTTACCTATTCTCCTTACTTTAAATGCTGCTGATGCTGTTTTGGTATTAGGAAGTTTGGGCTTTTTAGGGTTAGGAGTTCCTGCAAATGTTCCAGAATGGGGAAGTGATCTTAATCTTGCGCTTGCTGCTATACCAACTGGGATTTGGTGGACTGCATTATTCCCTGGATTAGCAATGTTTTTTTTAGTCTTAGGTCTTTCTTTTATAGGAGAAGAACTAGAAAATATTTTTGAGAATTGAAAGTTAATTTTAATATTTTTTAGTTATTAACAACTTCATTAATTTCTCCATACTGATTCATCTTTGGATATTTATTTCCAGACTTTCTGTATATAGAAGCTAACTCAGGATAACTCCATTCAAATAATGTTTTTTCGTATTCCTCTGCACTTAAACCTTCTCCTTTAAGAGGAAGTAAACTCTTACTTTCTCTTTGTCGAATAGCTTCAAAAAGTAAAATAGAAGCTGCTACTGAAACATTCAAAGATTGAACCATTCCTGACATTGGAATGAAGATTGATTCATCAACTTTTGAAATTAGTTGATCACTTAAACCCCACTTTTCTGCTCCTAAAACAAAACAAGTATTTTCTGAATAGTTAAAATTCCTGTAATCAGTTGATCTCTCATTTAGTGTTGTTCCATATAATTTAAAACCTTTCTTTTTTAGTTCAGATACTGCAGAAATTGTTGTCTCATGATTATTTAATTTGACCCATTTTTGACTGCCTTGAGCTGTACTGTTAAAAGTTTTAACTTTATCTTTTTCACTAATAAAATTTGCTTCAAAAACTCCCGCCGCATCACATGTTCTTAATATCGCAGATAAATTGTGTGGCTTATTTACTGCCTCTACCAGAACCGTTAAGTTTTTCATTCTGCAATTTAAAACATTTTTTATTCGCTCAAATCTTCTTGGCAAAATTGACATCTTAAAAATGTTTAAAGTTAATTTAATTATATTCGTTCCAAAAAATATAATTAAAAATATAAATTTTTTAAAGTTTTAAATGATTAATTTTATATTACTTCAAATTCAATCTATAGATTATTAATCGGTTATTTAGTTTATAATATTTTAGTAATTTAGACGCGATTAAATGGCTTACATTGAATGGGATTACACGGTTATAACGAGTATGGTGGAAGCCCAGGGCTGGACGTTACCAGAGAATGAATCAAAAGAATGGAAACAATTCAACGATGAGCTTGGAGAGAAGATGAGAGGAGTTGGAATTGTGTTCGAAAAATATTGTAAATTCGCTCCAGATATTGGAGAAGGAGTTCATCTTTTAGACGATTAAAAATTTAAACCATTGATGTATCCCTTAATCAATGGTTATTAATTTATACATTAGGAAAATTTTGATTGAATTAGAGAAAGAAATTATTAAGGCTTTATAAAGCTTCTTTTGAAAATCTATCAGTAACGTTTATAAAAATCTTTAAAAATCTTTAATTTATTAATTGTCCACAAAAAAGTTATTTAAATTTTATATTTAAATAAAAAAGTAAGATGCAAAATAAATTAATCTTTTTATTCGATGGTGGTTGTCCATTATGTCTTAGAGAAACTAATTTCTTAAAAAGCAAAGACGAGTTAAATAAAATTGTCTTTGTTGATATCAACAATATTAATTATAATCCTAGTCTTTTTAAGGACATCTCATATGCAGAAGCAATGTCAAATCTTCATGGGATTTTAGAAAATGGAAATATTATCAAAGGGTTAGACGTATTAGCATATTCATATGAATTAATAGGGTTAGGGTGGGTTTACTACCCTTTAAAAATAGAATTCTTTGCGCCGGTTTTGAGGTTATTTTACAAATATTGGGCAAAATACAGACTTAAAATTACTGGCAGATCAAATATCGAAAAACTCTGTACTTCTGAATGTAAGCAATAAAAATGGAAATTATTGACATAGATAGATTAATCGAGATGTGTTGGGAAGATAGAACTCCTTTTGAAGCGATAGAGTATCAATTTGGTTTAAAAGAAGAAGATGCTATTAAAATAATGAGAAACAATCTTAAGCCAAAATCATTTAAAGTTTGGAGAAAAAGAGTTTCTGGAAGAAAAACAAAACATATGGAACTTAAAGATTCAACTAGATTTAAATCTACTCATAAAAGAAAATTTTAAATTTTGAAAATCCTACCAAGCAAAATATGTCCCGTTTGCAACAGGCCATTTAATTGGCGCAAAAAATGGAAAGATTGTTGGAAGGAAGTTAAATACTGTTCTAATAGATGCAGAAATAGGAAGTCATTAGTATGAATCAGATATCGATCATATTTCCAAATCAACTTTTTAGAGATAGCTCACTCTTGAAGTTAAGTTGTGAAATTTTGATTATTGAAGATTCATTATTTTTTGGTAATGATAAATTTCAAAAGTCAATTAACCACAAAAATAAATTAATTTTCCATAAAGCTTCAATGCTTGCATATAAAAAATATCTGCAAAATTCAGGATTTAAAGTTATTTATATTGAGAATAAAAATAATCTTTCCACCGTAGAGTATTTATCAAAATATTTGCAAGGAAAATATCAAAAGATAAATATTATAAATCCTCATGATTTTTTAATTATGAAGAGGATAAATAGATTTGTTGAAGCCAACAATCTTAAATTACAAGTTTTCCAGTCACCAATGTTTGTAACTAATGAAGACTTACGAAAGTCTTTTAAATCTAATTCCAAAAAACCCTTGATGGGTAGATTTTATGAGAATCAAAGAAGAAGTCAAAATATATTATTGAATCCTGATGGCTCACCTCAAGAAGGTAAATGGAGTTTTGATGAATTAAATAGAAAAAAATTACCCAAGAATATAAACATTCCTGAAATCCCAAAATTTCCAAAAAATCAGTTTGTAATTCATGCTGAAAAGATAATTTCTAATTTACAGATTGAGTTTATAGGTGAAAGTAATTATTTTATATATCCAACTACTTTCGAAGAAGCTGATAGTTGGCTTCATGATTTTTTCGAAAATAGATTTTCTTTATTTGGCGATTATGAAGATGCAATTAGTAAGGAAAAAGTATTTTTATGGCATAGTTTACTTTCCCCTCTTTTAAATAGCGGTTTATTGACTGCAAAAGAAGTTATTGATAAGGCATTAACTTATGGTGAAAAAAATAAAGTTCCTATTAACTCTTTAGAAGGTTTTATTCGTCAAATAGTTGGATGGAGAGAATTTATTTGCTTAGTTTATGAAAAATATGGTACCCAAATGCGTACTACTAATTTTTGGAATTTTGATAATAAGCCTATGCCTGAGTGTTTCTATAAGGGAACCACAGGAATCGATCCAGTAGATATCGTCATAAATAATATTATTAAATACGGTTATTGCCATCATATTGAGAGGCTTATGATAATAGGTAACTTTATGCTTTTATGTCGTATACATCCTGATCATGTTTATAAATGGTTTATGGAAATGTTTATAGATTCTTATGATTGGGTAATGGTCCCTAATGTTTATGGAATGAGTCAGTTTAGCGATGGAGGGATCTTTTCAACAAAACCTTATATTTCTAGCTCGAATTATGTGAAAAAAATGTCTGATTATAAAAGTGGTCCTTGGTGTTCAATCTGGGATGGTTTGTTTTGGAAATTTATAAAAGATAATGAAACTTATTTTAGAAAACAATATAGACTTGCAATGTTAACGAGAAATTTAGATAAAATGAGTGACGAAAAGCTAAATGGTCATTTAAGAATAGCTGAGGAATTTATTAGTAATCTTTATTAAATTAAACACTAAATTTATAATCAATTTTAAAACTTAAGAGAATCTAATGATATTAATAAATATTAAAAACACGTGTTAGATTAATAGTAATATAGATCTTTGATTAATCTAAAATAAATTTAACTTTGTGCAAACTTTACTTTTTTGAAATTTAGATTGGATAATTAATTTGTATTTGAAATTAAGTGCTCTAAAAGAATTAATTCCTTTCCCAGCCAGAGAGGTTATTGATTTAGAAAAAATAAATGGGGACTCACTTTTAACCTCTTTAACTTTTTGTTCTAATTACAAATGAAAAAAAATAAATTATTTTCAAGAGAAAAAGTCCATTCTCTTAACATCTATATATTTTTGGGATTCAATTTAACCTTAGTTAGTGTTCTTGGTTTTATTTGGTTTAATACTTCAATTAATAGCTAAGAACAATATTCATAATTAATAGTATATTTAGCATATATTACTAAACAAGATTTTATACATTGATTAAAGGGTACCTTCAAAGAAAAGCATCTTGGGAAATTCTTTTAAAAGTAAGTTCAGGAATTTATTCAGATCATGCTCTAGAAAAGGTACTAAAAAATTATGAGTTCAATTCATTAGATATAGCATTCATAACGGAATTATCTTTTGGATGTATTAGGTATAGAAAATTCCTTGATCTTTGGATAGACCATACATCAAAACTTTCTCATACTAAGCAACCACCAAAACTAAGATGGCTTTTACATATAGGTTTATATCAATTATTAAAAATGGATAAAATTCCATTTTCTGCAGCTATTTCTTCAACTGTAGAAGTTGCAAAGAAAACTGATTTAAAAGGTTTGGCTGGAACTGTAAATGCAATATTACGAAATACCGTTAGACATATAGAAAAAGAACATGTCCCAAAAATATCCTCAGATGAAATAGAGAGATTGTCTTCTCTTGAGTCATTACCAATATGGCTTGTAAAAGAAATTGTTAATTGGGTAGGAATAAAAGAAGCTAAAAATATCGCCAAGGCATTTAATAAAAAACCTTCAATTGATTTGCGAATTAATTCTCTTAAAACTGATTTAAATAAATTTTTGAATGAACTTTCTGAATGTAATATTAATGCTACCGCAATCAGTCAATTAAAAAATGGGATCGCCTTAAATTCTAATCCAAGGTCTATTAAAAAACTCCCTGGCTACAGCGATGGGCTGTGGGTAGTCCAAGATAGATCTTCTCAATGGGTCGCTCCTCTTTTAAATCCAAAGAAAGGGGAAAAGATTCTAGATGCCTGCTCTGCCCCAGGAAGTAAAACAACTCATTTAGCTCAGTTAGCTAATGACGATGCTGAAATCTTAGCTGTTGATAGATCAGAAAAAAGATTGAAAATACTTCAATCAAATTTGGAAAGATTAAATATAAAAAGTGTTAAAACTTTGAAAGCTGATGCTACTAATTTAGTTGATATTCAACCAAATCTTATCTCTTATTTTGATAAAATCTTAATTGATGCTCCATGTTCAGGGATTGGAACCTTCGCAAGAAATCCTGATTCAAGATGGTCTTTAAGTAAGGATAAAATAAATCAATTAATTCTTTTACAGGAAAGATTATTAGAAAGCGTTTTACCTCTTTTAAAAAGAAATGGAACTTTAGTTTATTCAACTTGTACAATATGTCCTGAAGAAAATAATTTTCTAATTAAAAGATTTTTGACAAAAAATAAGGAAATTAAATTAGATAGTGAAAAACAAATCTTACCGAAATTTGATGAACCAGGAGATGGATTTTATGCAGCAAAAATTTCTTATAAATAAAAAATAAATTATTTTTTATTAAATCTCTAAATCATATATTTTACTTATGAACTTTTTCCAAAAATAAGCTGCATTACCGCTAGATAACTTAGTTTCTTTGTTTTCATCAAAACCTATCCAAACTCCGGTAGTAAGATTATTAATTGAACCAATAAACCAAAGATCCCTGTTCCCGTCGGAAGTTCCTGTCTTGCCATATACTCTTTCTCCTTTAATTGAGGCTGCTATCGAAGTACCTTCCGAAACTGATTTTTCAAGTAGATTATTTAGGCTTTTGTTTACTTCGGAATCTAATATCTTCTCATGAATAAATTTATTTTCCCAAATTAATTCATAATTATTTGATTCTATTTTTTCAAGAATGCTTGGCTTATATAGATTCCCATTGCTATTCAGAGTTGCATAGGCATTTGTAATATTTAGGAGGCTGTCTCCATAAGATCCGATAGCTAATGGTAGAAATTCTTCAAGCGGTTGTTCATACCCTAGGCCAAATAAATTAGCTAGATTTATAATTTTTTTAAGACCTATATTACTAGAAATTTTTAGAGGAACTATATTTGAAGAGGTTTTAAAAGAATCTATTAAAGATATCTTACCTCGATAAATTTCAGAAAAATTTTTGGGACAATAGTCTTCCCAGCACTTAGGTAAATCTTCGAATTTATCTCTTAATTTTATACCTTCTTTTAATGCTGCAGTATATGGAATAATTTTAAAAGTTGAACCTAAAGGCCTTATGGCTGAGGTAACTCTATTAAATTCGTTTATTATTGGATTCTTACTAGTTATCATTGTTCGAATTAAACCGCTATTGGATTCTATTGATAACAATGCTGTTTCAATATTATTAGGCCCTATAGACCTAGAAATTTTTTGTCCTATTTCCTGCCAATCTTTATTGATGCTCGATTTTATCCGTAAAAATTTGTACTTTTTATGATTTTTGATTTTGTTATTTGTTTCCTTGAGGATGAAATTTACTAATAAATTATCTTTAGAATCTTTATTATTTATTGAATAATTTAAATTAACTTTTTCCTTTAAGGCTTCATTTCTCTCGTCTAAAGAGATGTAGCCATCAATATACATATCTTTTAAAATTTTATTTCTTTTTTTAATAGCTAAATCGATATTTTCATAAGGCGAATAAATCGAGGGAGCAGGTGCTAATCCAGCTACTAAGGCAACCTCAGATAATGATAATTCCGTTATAAGTTTTCCAAAATAAACTTGGGAGGCTTCATTAATACCATAAGCTCCCGATCCTAAGTAAATATTATTTAAATATAATTTTAAAATTTGATTTTTACTGAATTTCAAGTCTAACACTAAGGAAATTATTATTTCTTTAATTTTTCTTTGAAAACTTAAATTATTATTTAAGAAAATTAATCTTGCTACTTGCTGAGTAATAGTGCTTCCACCCTCTTTAAAGTATCCGCTCTGAATATTACTAATAAAGGCTCTTGATAAACCTATTAAGTCAATTCCATTATGGTTAAAAAATCTTTTATCCTCACCCGAGATAAAAGAATACTTTAGAAAAAATGGTATCGCATTTGCATTATCAAGAACATCGAATTTTCGACTTAATTTTCTTAATGTTTTATTATCAGAAGAGAATATTTCATAAGAATAGGGTATTGATTTTGAAGTATTGATTTTAAGTGGGTCAAAATTTAAAGTAATCCTAATTAAATTAAGTATGGGGAAAAATATGACAAAGAAAATAAATATCGATGAGCTAAAAATAAAATATTTATATTTTATTTCATTCACTTTAAGCTACTAAAAAACTATGTCCTATTGCTAAAGCGGTTACTAACATTCCAGTTATAAGAAATGGCTGAGCACTTGCCTGGTATTTGACATCAAATTTTAACGGGTCCCTTAGTAACCACATATCTTGAAATGTAATTTGAGGAATTACCAGTAAAACTAAAATTACTGATGCTAAATGTTGTCCAATAACAATTAATACGATAACCATTGCTAATTGAAAAATATCAATGAGACCAGCACTTATTCTACTAGCCTTTTTAATTCCAAATATTACAGGTAACGAATTTAATCCTAGTTTTGAATCCCCTTCAACACTTTTGAAATCATTTATAACTGCTATTCCTAGTCCAGAAAGACTATAAGCAAGAGTTAGTAATGCTGTAACAATAGTTAATTTACCAAATAAGGCTTGTCCCGCCCACCATGGGAGAGCTATATATGAAGCTCCTAAAGCATAATTTCCTAGCCATCCATTTTGCTTCAATTTTAAAGGAGGAGCAGAATAGATATAACTTACTAAAGACCCACCTAAAGCCAGAAGAAAGACAGAGGGAAAACTATGTTTTGCATATAAATCTAATAAAAAAGAGACTACTAAACCAGCAATAAGTAATACCCAAATTTGTATTTTTACTTCCTTAATCGAAATCTTTCCAGAAGGTATTGGTCTATTAGGTTCATTAATAGCGTCAATTTCTCTATCAAAAAAATCATTAATAGTTTGGGTATAACCTGCTAAAAGTGGTCCGCTCATGAGCATGCATGCTAGTGAGGCTAAAACATTACTTATTGTCCACTGAAAATTTCCGCTTGCTGCAGCTCCACAGATTACCCCCCATATCAAGGGGATCCATGTGATTGGCTTCATTAATTGTATACGTAGTTTCCAAATACTCGAAGTCTCTGAAGCCCCTTTAATTCCTAATAATTGTTTTGGATCATTCACTTTTAATATTTAACCTTTCTCAATTTCTTCAGGGAAAAACCAATTTTCCTCTCCGTTTTGTAATTTAACAGTAATACCAATACTTCTACCATCGGTCATTTTATATCCAGTTGTTACAACTCTTGGGTTTGATGATATCTGATCAATTAGCTTTGCAGGTAATCTATCTTTAACTTTGTTAATGTTAATTTTAACTTTACTACCAATTTTGGGTAATAATTTTGTTTCAGCCATAAGAGGTAAAATGGAAGCTATTATGCAAGATTAACAGCCTTTGGACAATTTTTATTAAAATGGTAGCTCTTCGTTTAATTCCTTGTTTAGATGTAGCTAATGGAAGGGTAGTTAAAGGTGTTAATTTTGTAAACCTTAGAGACTCTGGTGACCCTGTCGAATTAGCTTGTAAATACTCAGAAGCAGGAGCGGATGAATTAGTATTTTTAGATATAAGAGCTAGTGTGGAAAATAGAAAAACATTAGTTGACCTTGTTTCTAGAACAGCCAAATCAGTTAAAATTCCATTTACTGTTGGTGGTGGCATAAATTCGATCAACTCAATTAATGATCTTTTAAGAGCAGGAGCAGATAAAGTAAGTTTAAATTCTTCTGCAGTAAAAAATCCAGACATAATTTCCAAAAGCTCTACGAATTTTGGAACACAATGTATAGTTATTGCTATTGATGCAAGAAAAAAAATTAATAAATATAATGAATGGGAAGTATATGTTAAGGGTGGACGAGAGAATACTGGTTTAGATGTAATAAGTTGGGCAAAAAAAGTTGAGGAATTAGGTGCTGGAGAAATTTTATTAACTTCAATGGATGGTGATGGGACACAAAATGGATACGACTTATTATTGACTCAAACAGTTGCAAATGCAGTTAATATTCCTGTGATTGCTTCTGGGGGTGCAGGCTCAGTAGAAGATATTTATGATGTTTTTACCAAAGGTAAAGCCTCTGCAGCACTTTTAGCATCTTTACTTCATGATAAAAAACTTACTATAGATGAAATAAAATCTTTTCTTATTGAAAAGAAACTACCAATGAGACCTAATTAAAAAAAATAATTTATCATTAATTAAAAATATTTAAATATGCGATATAAAAAAACTAATGAGGTTAAAAGTATTTTTAATAATATTTCTTGTAGTTATGACTTTTTAAATAGTTTGCTTAGTCTGGGATTACACAAATATTGGAAAAAGACATTAGTTGATTTATTAAAACCAATTAATGGGGAAAATTGGGCTGATTTATGTTGTGGAACTGGGGATCTATCATTTTTAATTTTTAAAAAAGTTAGGCCCAATGGAAGTGTTACTGGAATAGATAGTGCAAAAGAAATTTTAAATATTGCAAAGGAAAAGTCGAAATTGATTGAAAATAAATTTATCTCTTGGGAGATGCAAGATATCTTAGAAATAGATGAAAATTTAAAAAATTATGATGGAATTTGTATGTCTTATGGTTTAAGAAATTTAGTCAATGTAGAGGAAGGACTAAAAAAAGTCTTTAATCTTTTAAGTGATACGGGTAGAGCTGGGTTTCTTGACTTTAATCATTCTAAATTTAATTCTATAGCTGATTTGTTTCAAAAAATATATTTAAGATTTGTTGTGGTCCCAATTTCAAAAATTTTTAGATTAAGTAAAGAATATTCTTATATTGAAAAAAGTATAAAAAATTTTCCAAAGGGAAACGAACTTATGCTAATTGCAAAAGGAGTAGGGTTTAAGAAAGTTGAATATAGGACTATTTTTTTCAATCAAATGGGAATATTAATATTAGAAAAATAAAATTCATCTTAATTATTTTTTCTCCAACAAAAAGTACATTTCCCCCATCTTGATATCTCACCTTCTGGTGCAGGACTATTGCATATTTTGCAAATAACCATATTATTATTCTTTATTCTGCTCGGATGATTTTCCCAGACTGTTTTTGCATTAATCTCTTTTTTATCTAAGCTTTTGACTTCATAATTTTGAATTATCTTTATTTCATCTAAATTTATTCCAAATCCGCTAATACTCTCCTTTAATCTATGTTTGTTATAAATTAGTGCCTGCCTCCATTGTGGATGATTTACAGCAATAATAAGAGTCTTCTGTTCAATTTTTAAGGGCTTACATGCTTTAGATAATTCCAGACCAATTAACTTTTCCCAATTCTCATTTAGTTTGGATAGTTTATCTAAGTCTTTCCATGATTTTTTGAAATTATCAATACAATTTCGCATTGATGATGGATATCTTTTATTCAATATTGGTAAATATCTTTTATTCAATTGATATAATTAAAGTTATAAGAGTTAAGATAATTTAATCTTGTCAAGATTGCCTGTTTTTTATATTAAGGACTTGTGAAAGTTTTAGGATCAGTAGCTAAGACCACATACTACTACAAAAAAATCCAGGGAGTTTGTCCTAATTGGAAACTTCAATACAAATTAAAATGTAAAAGTACTGAATACGAACTAACAAATTGGCTCCAAGATTCTCCAATCAAAAGATATAAACCAAGAGCAATAGTAGCTAAAGAACAATTTTTAGGGACAGGTCAGAATTCAAGACGATGGATTTCTCCTAAAGGAGGAATATGGCTAAGTGCGGCTTATCCAATTTTTACCTCAAAATTTTCAAGTGAGATATTTAGTCTTTCATTCGCAATTAAGTTATGTGAAATGTTGAATAAGGAATCTATAAAAGTCGATTTAAAATGGCCAAATGATATTTTTTTTAATTCAAAAAAATTAATTGGATTTTTACCCAGAGTGATAACAAGAGGGAAAGAAATTATCTATTTAAGGATAGGTATCGGCATGAATTTTTTAAATAAAACTCCATTAGAGGGCATTGCTTTATCTGAAATACTTAATACTAAAAATATATGTGAACATGTTTGGACTGCAAAAATCCTTAAAACTATTCATGAGTCAGTCGAATGTAATGATAGAAAAGAATATATTATTAAAAACGCAAATAAATATCTTACAAAAAAACATTTACCTAGAGGATATAACTCAAATGATTGGTTAATAAAAGAGGTAGATGATAATGGGAATTTGAGAATTTATAATGGAATCCAGGAGAAATTATTAACGAGGTTTTAAATTTATTTAACTTTTAATTCAATTATTTTCCCATCTTTAAACTTTGCTATTTTCTTTGCCCGACTTGCAACTTCATCTTCGTGCGTAACTAAAACTATAGTTATACCTGATTCATGAAGTTTATCAAAAAGGTCTAATACATCTTCTGTCGTTTTTGAATCTAAAGCGCCAGTGGGTTCATCGGCTAATAAAATTGCAGGATTATTGATAATTGCTCTTGCAATAGCTACACGTTGTTGTTGCCCTCCTGACAATTGATTAGGACGATTATTTACTCTCTCAGAAAGTCCAACTTTGTCTAGTGCATTTTTTGCTCTTTTTTCTCTTTCTATAGGATCTACTCCTGCATAAATCATTGGTAAAAGAACATTTTCTAGTGCTGTAGCGTCTGAGAGAAGGTGGAATTGTTGGAAAACAAATCCTAATTTTTGGTTTCTTAACTCAGCTAATTCATCATCAGATAAATTTTCAACAGGAGTTCCATTTAATTTATAAACGCCTTGAGATGGTCTGTCTAGACAGCCAATAATGTTCATTGCAGTACTTTTACCTGAACCACTTGCCCCCATAACAGCCAAATAGTCCCCTTTATAAATTTCTAAATTCACATTATCTAAGGCTTTTACGATAAGTTCATCTTTGCCATACATTTTTGATACTTTTTCTAAGGTCGCAACTTTTTTAGTCATTTATTAATACTCTTTTAAAGAACATTATTTGTTGTCGCTAATATATCCTGTAAAAAAGGAGTTTCTGATACTGCTGAATTAGCTAATTTGAAAAGAGGGTTAGAAAGTATTCCTCCTAAAGCTGTAACAGCTATGCAAGTATATAATGCAATTCTAAGTGGTGGTAATCCAATAATATTCCATTTAATCTCAGGATAAGATTTAACTATTTCAGAAGCTTCTTGTGGTTCTTTTACTACCATCATTTTTATGACCGAGATGTAGTAATAAATTGAAATTACTGAAGTTATTAATCCGACTACTACTAAAAGGTATTGATGGTTAGCCCAACCTGCAAAAAACAAATATATTTTTCCGAAAAAACCTAACATAGGCGGAAGCCCACCAAGAGAAAGAAGACATAGGCTCAGACCTAAAGTAATTAAAGGATCTTTTTGATAAAGGCCTGAATAATCTGAAATTCTATCTGATCCAGTTCGGAGTGAAAAAAGTATTACACATGAAAAAGCCCCAAGATTCATAAACAAATATGCAGCTAAATATAAAACAGCTGATGAAAGACCATCTTGTGTTCCAGATACTATTCCAATCATTACAAATCCCGCTTGACCAATTGAACTATAAGCCAACATTCTTTTCATTGAGGTTTGGGCCAATGCCACAATATTTCCTAGTGCCATACTCAAGATTGCTAAAATTGTAAATAATAGTTTCCATTGTTCATCGAAAGAAGAAAAAGTAGTGCTTAAAATTCTTATTGCAAAAGCAAATCCGGCAGTCTTAGATCCTACAGATAAAAAAGCTACTACAGGTGTTGGAGATCCCTCATAAACATCAGGTGTCCATTGATGAAAAGGAACTGCAGCAATCTTAAAAGCAACAGTTGATAAGACAAATACTAGTGATAAGGATGTAATAAATGATGGTTTATTTATTATCTCTACCCCGATGGTTGATAAGTTTGTGGAACCACTAAGACCATAAAGGAATGAGGATCCATATAAATAAACAGCGGCAGCAGCTGATCCAACTAGGAGATATTTTAAAGCGGCCTCTGAACTCCTAGGGTCTCTCTTGAGATAACCAGAAAGACAATAACTAGCTACTGATAAAGTCTCTAAAGATATAAATACACTTACGAGGTCCGTAGATCCACACAAAAGCATAGCTCCTAAAGTTGCTGATAAGACTATTGCAGCGAATTCCCCAATTGGACTTCCACTTTGCTCTGTGTAACGCCAACTAATAAGTAAGGAAATTAGAGTTGATAGTGCAATAATTGATCTAAATGCAATTGCTAAATTATCTGAATTAAAAGAGCCTAGGAATGCACTATTTACAGGGTTACTCCACTGTAAAGCGAGACTTATAAGAGAACTGCCTAATGAAATGTAACAAATAACTGGTGCCCACCTTGAGGCAGTTTTTTCGCCAGCAAGATCCACAAGAAGAGTTCCAACAATACCAAGCAAAATGAAAGCTTCTGGAATAATTGCTTGAGCATTTAAATTAATTGTAAAGATTTCGTTCTGCACTTAATTAAATTGAATGTTTGATTGTAAGGATGTAAGAGTTAAACTTACTTGATTATAATTTGTGGGTATAAGTTTTGAAATCTTCGAGCAACATTGCTTAAAGGGTTTCAATACATCATAATATGCCCTAATTGATTAAAAAAACACTAATTTTATCGAAATAGACCTTGGATCACACACTTGTTATTGTTGAAAGTCCCACAAAGGCAAAAACTATTAGAAAGTTTTTGCCTTCTAATTATGAAGTTTTAGCTTCCATGGGACATGTAAGAGATCTTCCAAAAGGAGCAGCTGAAATTCCTGCATCAGTTAAAAAAGAAAAATGGTCAAGGATAGGTGTAAACACTACAGAAGATTTTGAACCACTTTATATTGTCCCAAAGGAAAAGAAGAAGGTTGTTAAAGATTTAAAAAATGCTTTAAAAGATGCTACTCAATTGTTACTAGCAACTGATGAAGATAGGGAAGGAGAAAGTATAAGTTGGCACTTAATGCAAATTCTTAAACCAAAAATCCCAACTAGGCGAATGGTTTTTCATGAAATCACTAAAAAGGCAATTAATAAGGCACTTGATGAGACAAGAGAAATTGATATGGAATTAGTCCAGGCTCAAGAAACGAGAAGAATTCTTGATAGGCTTTTTGGATATGAACTTTCTCCATTACTATGGAAAAAAGTAGCTCCCAGACTATCTGCTGGTCGTGTTCAGTCTGTTTCAGTAAGATTGCTTGTTAAGAAGGAAAGAGAAAGGAGAGCGTTTAAAAAAGCCTCTTACTGGGGATTAAAAGCCTCTTTGCTTAAAGATAATATTTCTTTTGAATCTAAGTTATTTAGTCTAGATGACCAAAAAATCTCCAATGGTTCTGATTTTGATGAAAAGACAGGTAACTTAAAAAAAGGTAATAAATCTTTAATTTTGACCGAAGACAGGGCAAAGAGTCTTCTCAAAAATTTATCCAAGGAAAAGTGGAAAGTCTTAAAAGTAGAAAAAAAACCTACAATTAGGAAGCCTGTTCCACCCTTTACTACTAGTACTTTGCAGCAGGAAGCTAATCGAAAACTTCGACTATCTGCAAGAGAAACAATGAGATGTGCTCAAGGCTTATATGAGAAAGGTTTCATTACATATATGAGAACTGATTCAGTACATCTTTCTGAACAAGCGATTAGAGCGGCGAGAGAATGTGTAAATTCAAAATATGGGAAAGAATATTT